>NZ_JAKJSO010000052.1:0-1488 GCF_050337045.1 Photobacterium kagoshimensis
GTACGTACACGGTTTCAGGTTCTATTTCACTCCCCTCACAGGGGTTCTTTTCGCCTTTCCCTCACGGTACTGGTTCACTATCGGTCAGTCAGGAGTATTTAGCCTTGGAGGATGGTCCCCCCATGTTCAAACAGGATATCACGTGTCCCGTCCTACTCGTTTTCACTAATAATGCGTTGTCGGTTACGGGGCTATCACCCTGTRTCGCCAAGCTTTCCAGCTTGTTCACCTAACGCAAGACTAGCTTAAGGGCTAATCCGATTTCGCTCGCCGCTACTGTCGGAATCTCGGTTGATTTCTCTTCCTCGGGGTACTTAGATGTTTCAGTTCCCCCGGTTCGCCTCGTTACGCTATGTATTCACGTAAYGATAACTGCTTATGCAGTTGGGTTTCCCCATTCGGAAATCCCAGTCTCAAGTGATTTTTACTATCTAAACTGGGCTTATCGCAAGTTAATACGTCCTTCATCGCCTCTGACTGCCAAGGCATCCACCGTGTACGCTTAGTCACTTAACCATACAACCCCAAGAGGTCTGTATGTTCAAACAACCAAGGTTGTGTGTCTGATAAGGACACAAATTGGTTTTTCGCCGGACTCATTCTTTTATTTTCACTTTTAAAAAAGTGAAGACAAAAGCCAAGACACTTGAATGTGTGTTGTTTTGAGAACTCGTTTTTATCATTAAGATAAAAACTATTGTAATTGAATCTGTTGATTCAATTTACTAGTCAGCTTTCCAGATTGTTAAAGAGCATTGTGTTTCACATTCTATAAAATAGAGATGATATCCACTTTTTAACGACACTCGCCTCTAAAAGAAGAAAATGCATTTAAAAAGTGGTGGAGCTAAGCGGGATCGAACCGCTGACCTCTTCGCTGCCAGCGAAGCGCTCTCCCAGCTGAGCTATAGCCCCATAGGGTATTCATTTTACGTTTAAGAAAGAATGGTGGGCGATACCGGGCTCGAACCAGTGACCCCCTCCTTGTAAGGGAGGTGCTCTCCCAACTGAGCTAATCGCCCACGTGTCTAATAAGATATTAATCATCTTAAAAGAAAGTGGCGTCCCATAGGGGAGTCGAACCCCTGTTACCGCCGTGAAAGGGCGGTGTCCTAGGCCTCTAGACGAATGGGACTAAGTCTTTCTTGCTAAATGTTGTTGGGCAACATTTAGCGCTCTTTTACATTTCAACCAAGCAATCTGTGTGGACACTGCATCAAACAAGCAGTCTATCGTTTAAGGAGGTGATCCAGCCCCAGGTTCCCCTAGGGCTACCTTGTTACGACTTCACCCCAGTCATGAACCACACCGTGGTAAACGCCCTCCCGAAGGTTAAGCTATCTACTTCTGGTGCAGCCCACTCCCATGGTGTGACGGGCGGTGTGTACAAGGCCCGGGAACGTATTCACCGTGGCATTCTGATCCACGATTACTAGCGATTCCGACTTCATGGAGTCGAGTTGCAGACTCCAATCCGGACTACGACGT
>NZ_JAKJSO010000053.1:0-1365 GCF_050337045.1 Photobacterium kagoshimensis
CGCTATTTTGTGGGTAAACACGCAGAAATTTTCGTGGTTATAGTTTTGAATTTGTCTGCCTTGAGTGGGGTGTTTGTCACGCTCAATCAGCACATTTTTTAACAGCCTTTCATCATGGCAGGCAAGCTGCTTAACCCAAGTCAAACGGCCGGGTAACAAAGGCATTAAGGTGACGCAGAACGCTCGGCGGTTTTGGTTTGAAGTGTATTTGGTTTAGTAAGTAATGCGTTGGCGCACCTTATGCCAGCGTTATACGATTTGGAGGATGGCGAAAATTTCAAAGTTATATAAATTTAGGTCTGTTGATACCTACAGCCTTACTGGATTAGCTAACTCTCAACTTTGGTTTTCAGATATTGGATCCTTCAATGACCCCTTTGAGGGGATGTTTGTATTTGAAGAGTCAATTTCCGAAAACAGCTATAAGCTTTGGGAAAGTATGGTTGAGTGGAAAGGCGGCAAAGACATAGACCTAACGGAAAGAGACAGAAAGCTCAAAGAACTGGGTCTTGAACACTTAGACGTCTCCAACCCTGATTTTTTGTCTAAGTTAGCTAAATCTGAGTTTGATATTGTATTGAAGTTGATTCAGCTTTCAAAGGTAATATCTTTGTCTATTTCAGACAGTAGAGGTGACCCTTTAACAGAAAATTTGATGTGGTCTCACTATTCTGATGGCTTAAGAGGCTTCTGCTTAGTTTTTGATAGTGATGGTTTGCAAGCAGATATCCATAGGTATTCAAGCACTACGATTCGTCCTGTGAAAGTAAGTTACCAAAACACACCGAATGTCATAGATATAAATGAATTTATTCTTTCTCCAGCAATGCTTGGTGTATCCGATCTAAATTATATTGATCATGTAGTAGGTACGGTAGCTAGTAAATCTGAGTCTTGGAGCTATGAAAATGAGTTTAGAATCCTCTCAATGTCAGATAAAAACTTACATAGCTATTCAGCCAAGTCACTACTTGAAATAGTTATTGGTGAAAAAATGCCTAAAGACCAACAGAAACTTATTATTAGTATCGCCAAATCAGTTAATCCAAATATTGCTATCAAGTTAGCAAAGTTGAAGAAAAACAGTTATTTAATCGAGGTTGTCGATTATTAAAAATCGTATAACAAGGCAATCAAGGTGATGCGTAACACTCGGCGGTTTTGGTATGGAGTTCGGTGTGCTTTGTTGGTTCGGTGGGGCACACCTTATTGCTGGCGTTATAGCTCAGTTCAGATTCACCTTCCGAAACGTCATAACTACGTTAATCACGTATAGTTTTGCTATGTGTACGTTACTTGCGTATACTTTGCGTATGAAAAGTGTATTTGTCGAATCGACCATATTTGAAAAGTACCGTAATGAAT
>NZ_JAKJSO010000054.1:0-1254 GCF_050337045.1 Photobacterium kagoshimensis
GATTTCGCTCGCCGCTACTGTCGGAATCTCGGTTGATTTCTCTTCCTCGGGGTACTTAGATGTTTCAGTTCCCCCGGTTCGCCTCGTTACGCTATGTATTCACGTAACGATAACTGCTTATGCAGTTGGGTTTCCCCATTCGGAAATCCCAGTCTCAAGTGATTTTTACTATCTAAACTGGGCTTATCGCAAGTTAATACGTCCTTCATCGCCTCTGACTGCCAAGGCATCCACCGTGTACGCTTAGTCACTTAACCATACAACCCCAAGAGGTCTGTATGTTCAAACAACCAAGGTTTTATCGTCACTCATTTCCGATCAAGAAAAATGAGGACATTGGTTTTTCGCCGGACTCTACACAAGACACTTGAATGTGTGTTGTTTTGAGAACTCGTTTCTATCATTAAGATAAAAACTATTGTAAT
Source organism: Photobacterium kagoshimensis (assembly GCF_050337045.1). NCBI lineage: Bacteria > Pseudomonadati > Pseudomonadota > Gammaproteobacteria > Vibrionales > Vibrionaceae > Photobacterium > Photobacterium kagoshimensis. The sequence continues at coordinate 426 of NZ_JAKJSO010000054.1, forward strand.
TGAATCTGTTGATTCAATTTACTAGTCAGCTTTCCAGATTGTTAAAGAACATGTGTTTTATCATCAGAGATGAATAATCCACTTTCTAATCACACTCTTTCGAATGTCTTTAGAAAGTGGTGGAGCTATGCGGGATCGAACCGCAGACCTCCTGCGTGCAAGGCAGGCGCTCTCCCAGCTGAGCTATAGCCCCATAAAGTTTTACTTCTTAGGAGAAGTTCTCAAAAGAGAAGATGGTGGGCGATACCGGGCTCGAACCAGTGACCCCCTCCTTGTAAGGGAGGTGCTCTCCCAACTGAGCTAATCGCCCTCCGATATTTTACATCCTCAAAGGAGAAGATGGTGGGTCGTGCAGGATTCGAACCTGCGACCAATTGATTAAAAGTCAACTGCTCTACCAACTGAGCTAACGACCCGTGGCGTCCCATAGGGGAGTCGAACCCCTGTTACCGCCGTGAAAGGGCGGTGTCCTAGGCCTCTAGACGAATGGGACTAAGTATTTCTKYCATGTTGTTGGGCAACATGAATATGTTCTTTTACATTTTAACCAAGCAATCTGTGTGGACACTGCATCAAACAAGCAGTCTATCGTTTAAGGAGGTGATCCAGCCCCAGGTTCCCCTAGGGCTACCTTGTTACGACTTCACCCCAGTCATGAACCACACCGTGGTAAACGCCCTCCCGAAGGTTAAGCTATCTACTTCTGGTGCAGCCCACTCCCATGGTGTGACGGGCGGTGTGTACAAGGCCCGGGAACGTATTCACCGTGGCATTCTGATCCACGATTACTAGCGATTCCGACTTCATGGAGTCGAGTTGCAGACTCCAA